>CBDHCN010000001.1:0-28385 GCA_965261185.1 Candidatus Aldehydirespiratoraceae bacterium
TTGCGGACCGATTCCCGCATGAGGGCCGTCTTGCCGTAGCCAGTGTCTCCTCCGGGCCCTTTGCTCCAGAGAAAGCCGACCTGTCGGCTGCCCTGAAGTGCTCCCCGAACCGTTTTCTGGAAGAATTCGGACTCTTCATCTGGAAACACGTCCGAACTGTACGGGTCAGTCCATCTGCCAGAGATCGCGGAGTGAGGAAAAGGATTCTCGTCTAATCTCCAGGCCTCTTCCATGTGTTCATAGGGTGACATGCTCACTGGTTTCTCCTTTGTCTGCTCTTCATCGTTGCTTCTAGTCGTCGTCGCCCGTGGTGTCGAAACGCCGGTTCTGAACTCGGCAGTGCTGTTGTGCCGATATACAGAAGCACTTCGGCATCGACTTCTGGGTATTCTCCATCCGCTAATTTCGTCAGTACTACATCACATAGAGCGCGCGTCACTCCGCATTCGTGAGCGACTTGAGCGCGTAGCTGGTGAATCGGGAGGTAAGGCTGCACCAGATAGGAGCTGGACTGGCGAGCCTGTATCCGGTAGGCACTCGGAAAGGCCAGTGCAACCTGTTCGCCGTACTCGGCTATTCCGCGACGGGTTGCAACGAGGGTATCGTCGGGGCCACTTCTCAAATCGGACGCTAACCAAATCACGTTAGAGTCGCCATGATCGGGTATGTAGCGGGACTGATCATAGAGAAGGAGTTCCGATCCCCAACGTAGGAGTGTCTTGATCGTTGTTGCATCGAGTCGGACGCCGCAGGCTGCGAATGCGGCGACTGTGAAAGCATCGTTCGTTGTTTCGGCGATAGCCTTGTTACTCGGACGCGTTGCAGGTGGATTCCCGAATCGGCGTCTCAAGTGAAAGATGATCTCGCTTTCGACGGCATCAGGCGATGATTCACCTCCAATTCGCTCTGCAGCCCATTCGGCCCAGCCACGAGTTCCCGCTTGCACGCGCTCTACATCACCTTCGGTAATAGCCGGACACCGAATTGAATTCTTCTCGAGTGCAAGAAGGAGTCGCTGAAGGTAGGGATGAGCCGCTATTAATCTTTGACTGATCGCATCGACGAACTGTGCGCGTTGAGAAGTCAACTCCGCGAGATTAATCCCGATCTCCGTAAGTTCGTAGGCTTCTTCGCGGTAACGATCGACGAATCGCCTGGACGAAGGTAATGGCCTGTTTGCCACTGCGCCCCAGCGCATGAGTTCAGCGAGGCAGTCGCGCGTAGGAGCCCAGTTCCGTTCTCTCTCACTGATTCCTGCCGGTGGAGCTGTCGAGCGTCCACGCCCTTCCTGGGCTAGACGTCGCTGGGTGTTCCCATAGCGGATGCGGCAGTCTTCAAACGTCGCCTTCCCGTCGGCGATACCACGTAGCTGGTCGCCAGAGTGCGCGACGATGCGGTGCAGACGGGGTATGGTGTCTCGGGTAGTTGTAATATCCATATCATCACTATATCAGAGTGTCAGGTCTTGTGCAAGACCTGCATATATGATATAATATAAGTATAGATAGATGCTCACAATGAAGGCTTTTCGGCAGGTCAGAATTCCTTGTGAACAATGTCAGCTACTTATCTGCCCAGCGCGGGGTCGGCGATCGGATATCGGTAGCGAAGACGTTATTTGTGAGGACTAAGTCGCAAGATACGCTGGCGGGGTGATGAGCTTGAATGGCCTTAATTTATGGAGCCGTAGGAGAGGGGAAGCCGTTGCTACAGAATCTAAATTTCCGGTTTATGGAGGTTGAGGTAATTATCTATATAGGGGAGTAATAACTAGACCCCAAATGAAATGAAAAATTGACCTGCCGAGAGCGGCAGGGGAGAGGTTAAATATGGAGAATGACAATTCAGAAAATAGGTGGGCACGGCTACCTAAGCCGCTGACCCGCACCAACAAAGATGGCAAGAGATACCAGCGCCTTCCAGAAGTTGACAAGCAAATTCGGATGGCCCTTGAACTCGACGTCAAAGACCTTATCACCCGGGCGACAGTGTCGGATGAATCGTCTCCTGACTTTCTAAAGGAAGAAGCTTTAGTGTACTTAATACGACACTACCATCGAGAGTATGACCGCCGTGCTGTAAACGACTTAACCGAAGTTCTGCTTAGACGATTTGCTAGCTGGGTCGGAAGCAAACTATGGACATTAGGTAAGGAAGCTGCAGAAGATGGCTACGCAGACGTCGTGGAGCGATTATTTGTCCAGATTCTCGACCTCAATGGCAACCGTGGTGATTATCTTCAGGTGCGTTTCTGGCGCGCATTGAGGGGACTTACTGTTCGGGTATTTGACGAGCAGTTGAGGCAGTGGAAAAGGATGCAGAATAGTACCACGCTGGATTCGCTCGCTGGTTACGACGGTAAAGACTCTGACGAAGCTGGATATGGATGGAAGGCCAAACTTCCAGATGCAGCCACTTGTCGGTCCGCCGAATCTCAGGTGACCGACAATATCCTCATCAGGCAGGCCATGAGTCAACTAGAGGAGCCTTTCCGGTCTGCATATCTGCTCCGGCATTATTATGGTTGGCCAATAGAGAACCAAGACCCTGCTGTTCCGACAATCAGCCAGCGCTTCGGCAAGACTCCACGTACAATCCGTAACTGGCTGAACAAGGCAGATGAACAGCTGTCAATATGGTTAGGAGAGCGAAAATGAACGAACAGATTGAACGCCCAGAGTTGGAGGATATTCTGGATGCATATGTAGCGTCTGGCGAGAGTCCTGATAGCTCTCTCGACGAGTGGATTCAGCGCTATCCTGAATATGAGAAAGAGCTGACTGAGTTCGCAGTTAGCTGGACACTGATGGAATCCTTGCCACTGACATCAGAATCGGAGAAGGTCGACGAAAGCGTACTCGTACTACGTGGAATGAGTATTGTGCAGAATCTGCTGCATAATCAGTCTCAGGCGGCTTCCTCGAGTAACTCTACGCCATTTGTGAGTCTCATTGCAGAGGCGCGTGCGCTGGGCATGAAACCGCGTCAATTAGCGGAAGCGGTCCGCCTTGGCGACGCCACTCTGGGAAAACTCGACCGCCGCCTGATTCTGTACGCCTCAATTCCTCAGGTCGCAATTGAAGAGCTCGCGAAGGTCATACAGCGTGGAGCGGCGAGTGTCGCCGCGTACTTGCAGCAAGGTCCCAAATTTGCGGCTTCGGCAGAATATCGCTCAGAACAGGCACCGGCACTTTCAGAATCCGAGGATTTCTTCACCGCGGTTCGCAACGATCCGATGATTAGCCCTGAACACGCCGATTACTGGCTAGCACTTGAACGATCCAGGGACACGATATGAGCCACTGGGACGAAATAAGGAGACGGGCAAGGGCACAACGTGCTGCTGTTCTTCGGGAAGCTGGAGGTGACCTTTCATCTGAATCGTTGCTTGCGGCAGCTGACCGACTGACTGGCTACGAGCGAATTGGTCGGCCAACTGGCGACTCGTTGTTGGACGGCGCAGAGGCCACTCTTGACCACGACATGGAGCGAGTTTGGTTCGACCGTGACGTCGAACCTAGTCTGGCACGCTTTTATCAAGCTCATGAGTATGCACATCTCTGGTTACACCCTGAGCGGGGAAGCGAGCGTGAATTCGACCTCGATCCTGAGGCTGTTGAGGAGCCGTTACCAGTCGGTGTTAGTCGTGTAGAAGGGTATGGTCCGGAGGAGCTGCGGGAGCGTGAGGCTAATGTCTTTGGGCGGGAGTTTCTTCTCCCGACCGATGTTCTACGTGAATGGTACGAGGCCGATAAGCCCAGCGCGAGTAAAGTTGCAGAACAGTTAGGACTTCCAGAGAGACTGGTTCTGCATCAGATGGTACGAGCGATGCTTACACCAGAGATTTCTCCTACGCAGAAAACACCTGGCGAGACGAGCGACCAACCGTTAGATCCTAGCCAGGAGGAAGCTGCTCACGCCCCGCGAGGTCCACTGCTTCTTGAGGCTGGCCCAGGTACCGGCAAGACTCGTACCCTCGTCGGACGGATCATATTTCTTCTCGAGCAGAAGATGCCGGCGTCGACGATACTTGCGCTGACGTTTTCGAACCGTGCGGCCGAGGAGATGCGGTCACGCGTAGCGGATGCCAATCCGGAAGATGCAGCCCGCATCTGGATCGGAACCTTTCACGCCTTCGGTCTGGAGTTGTTGCGCAAGTACGGCTCTTACATAGGACTCCCAGCTCGGCCCAGAGTTTTGGATCCATCGGATTCGATAGCTCTGCTGGAGCGCCTGCTTCCCGAATTGAACCTGAACCATTATCAGAACTTGTACGACCCAACTGTTCACCTGCGTGACATCCTGGCCGCGATCTCACGGGCGAAAGACGAATTGGTGGGACCAGAGGAATACGCTGCACTCGCTGAAAGCATGCTCAATTTAGCGACCACACCTGATGAGGTGGTAGAGGCGGAGAAAGCCGCCGAAGTTGCGCGGGTGTACAAGGCGTACCAAGAAGCTCTTGACCGGGAACACTTACTCGATTTCGGTGATCTCATCTCCAAAGCTGTATATCTGCTCCGGACGCATACCGATGTGCGGGACACACTCCGAGGTGCTTATCGCCACATCCTTGTAGATGAATACCAAGATATGAACCGCGCGAGTGGGCTCTTCCTGAAGGAAGTGGCAGGTGCCGGAGCGGGACTCTGGGTGGTTGGGGATACGCGTCAGGCGATATACCGTTTTCGTGGAGCCGCGCCAGCGAACATGCAACGGTTTGGTGATGACTTCCCAGAGCCAAAGGTGAAGTCTCTCAAATACAACTACAGGTCTCAACCGGCAATAGTGGACGTCTTTGCGGGATTGGCGCCCAACATGCGCGCAAGCCGAGGTGGGCCGAGTTTCAGCCGCTGGGAGCCGAAGCGTTCTCATTCCGATGGGCAGGTCTTGATGGAGATTGCCGATGACCTTGCTGCTGAGGCGAAAGGGATAGCGAAAGAGATTGAACGTCGGCGGGTGACCGGCATTCCCTACAGCCAGCAGGCGATCCTGTGTCGCTCTCACACTAACCTTGGAAGAATGGGAGCCCAGTTGGAAGAATTAGGCGTCCCCGTTCTTTACTTGGGTGATCTTTTCGAGCGCCCCGAAGTGCGTGACATGCTATCTCTATTATCACTCACCTGCGAACCTGATGGGCGAGGTCTGGTACGTGTGGCACGGTTTCCCGAGTATGAAATTCCCCTCAAGGACGTACTCGCGCTACTCCAATTGGCAAGCGAACGAAGTATCCCGTTCCCAGGCGCTCTGAACTTGGCTGCGACAGCGACGTCGATCTCGACAAAGGGCAAAGAAGGCATTGCCCTTTTAGCACGTCATTTAGATGACATGAGACACGTCAGGCCCTGGACACTGCTCACATATTACTTGTTCGAGCGAAGCCACTACCTGGACGCCCTGCTGTGTGACCAGTCTGTAGCAGGCCAGCAGCGCTTGCTCGCACTGTACCAATTCCTTCAGTTCGCCCGAGAACAGCGACCAGCGGCGCCCGGACAAGCGACTGACGCGAAGCTTCGTCTGCTTCAGCACATACGTCAACTCGAGATCTACGGCGACGAAAAGCAGCTGCGGCAGTTGCCAACCTGGGCGGACGGTATAGAGGCAGTGCGACTTCTCACGGTACATGCCTGTAAGGGCCTTGAGTTTCGGGCGGTATACTTGCCAGTTCTAGGTCGGGGCATCTTCCCAGTCCGCCGCCAAGCACAGCCATGCCCTCCTCCAGAAGGCATGATCGCACCCAACTATGAAGACCACGAAGAGGAGGAGGAATGCCTCTTCTTCGTTGCGCTGTCTCGCGCTAAAGACGTACTGTGTCTCTCCCGCGCTCGCAGATATGGAGCCCAAAACAGCAATGCGTCGGATTTGCTTGAAAGGATTGCGAGCTTGCTGCCTGGCTCTCCAAGCGGCCCTGTTACCTGGCCATCCAGCGCCCCCGTACCAGTTGCCGCGGCAGAGCCTGCACCAGCAAGTGAGCCTTACGCGGCGGAAGATCTGGAAGTATACCTCCGCTGCCCCCGCCAATATTTCTACGAATGCGTTCTTGGACTTGGCAGGAGGCGAGAGGACTCCGGGTATGTAGATTTTCACCGCTGTGTCTACCGCGTGTTGCGTTGGATGGCCGAGGAGCGCGCCTCGGGAAGCACCGTGGACGAAGCCGCGGCGCTTGCGTACCTGGCAAATGTCTGGGAGGAGCAAGGACCACGGGAGCATCTGCTTGAGGAGCTGTATCGTAGCTCAGCGGATGATCTAGTAAAGAGGGCAGTAAGGCGACCATTCACGTCTGAAAGGCCTGCAGCACGACCACAGTGGGAGGTGCCAGTCCCACTTGGCCGCATTTATTTCACACCAGACCACGTAGAGGTTCTTAGCGATGGTTCCGAGGTCGTTGAACGCCTCCGTACAGGGCGTCCCTCAAAGAGCGAGATGGGAAGGGATATCTACGCTCTTTATGTGACTGCTGCCCAGAATGCGGAGCCACGAGTGCGTCGGACCGTGCAGGTGCGCTACTTATCCACTGATCAGGTCAAGCAAATCGATCTAAAGCAAGGCCCCATCAACACTCGCCTGAATCACTACAACGATGCCATCAGAGGAATCCTGCGCAAGGATTTCGCGCCTCAGCCTAACGACCGCAATTGCCCGCGCTGTCCTCACTATTTCATCTGCCCGTCAGGCGAGGACAACTAAACTTCACGGCGACTAGCATAGCCATTTCCGGTCTGTCGCTGTTTCAGTGATTGTCCTAGTAGGGGTACGAAAGAACGTCCAGTCAATCTTGGGCGTCCCCTCACTTTAGAGATCCCACCGCAGTGGGAGAAAGGACAGTCGAATGACTCAGTTTGACGCGGCAGACCACATAGAGCTCTTCCTCCAGGGAGAGGGGATCCACAAGATCACATTAGTGAAAGTGCATCCCAAAGATATGGTCGCGGACATCGTGAAAATTGCCCGCGAACACGGCCTTAGCATACCCGAGGACTCCGAGGTATTCATTTTCGTCGAGAACACAGACGTGCCGCTGGAACTGGACGCGAAGATCGATGAGGCCGGCCTAACTTCCCGCAGCCGTGTGCACATCCACCGTTGCAAGGAAGTAGAGGTGACCGTCAACTACAACCGAGAACAGAGGAAGGGCTTCTTCCCGCCATCGGTGACGGTCGATTGGGTGAAGGAGTGGGCGGTTGGGAAGGACCAGTATGACATGTCGTCTGTAGACGCCGCAGAGCACGTGCTCAAGGTGTGCAACTCAGGCGAACAGCCTGACGAGGATGTGCATATCGGCACTCTCGCGAAGTTTCCGGACGGGACACTTTGCTTCGACCTAGTACCCAAGCAGCGAGTGGAGGGATAGGACTTGTCGAAGCAGCCGATGGGAGTAGACGAGCAGGTGTTCAGAGCTCACCTCGAAGCTGGCTCGTTCCAAAGTGGGTTAGACCGGGGACGGTGGCGCCTGCTCTCACTAGAGTGGCCCCACGCCATGATCGCCGTTCGGGCGGCCGAGAGGACAGATAGCGCGGCCGAGTACGCATTGCGATTTGAGTGCACTAACTACCCTCAGTCGCCACCGACGGCCCAACCTTGGGATGCTGACAATGACACTCCACTGCCACAAGAACGTTGGCCAAATGGGATTGTACGGGTGTCCCTAGCCTTCAACCCAGGATGGAAGAACGGTCAGTGCCTATACCTACCCTGCGATCGGCTTTCGATTGAAGGCCACGATCCCTGGCGGACGCAGCATCCATCGATGATTTGGTCGCCAGAAAGCGATATCACACACTATCTGAGGATCGTCCATGAACTTCTCAATTCGAGCGATTATACGGGCCCTCGCGGCACCTAGGCACCGCCTGAGCTGCCCAAAGAAAATCTGGCGGAGCGGCATTGCTGAGATTGCAAGCCGCGGGGAAGGACGCCACGAGAGTGGTGCGTTTCTGCTCGGTTACAGAGATGGCTTGCGTAGACGCGTGGTTCGATTCGCCTATTACGATGACTTCGATCCGGCCTGTCTCGACTCTGGCATCATCGTCTTCGATGGGGCGGGTTTTGGACCACTGTGGCAGCTCTGTCGGGAAACTGGACTGGATGTTCTTGCGGACTTGCACACGCACGGTGGCTCCGGACCGGCGCGCCAGAGCCCGCTTGACAGGGATAATCCGATGATCGCACAACCCGGCCACGTAGCTCTGATCGTGCCGAACTTCGCCACGGACTTCAGGATGCGGGACATAGGCGTCTACGAGTACCTGGGCAGTCATAGATGGCGCGATTACAGCGGAGGCAAGGCAGGGCGATTTTTCTACACAGGAGTATGGGCATGACAACGAACTCAATCATCGGACCGGACCAATTACATAGGCATATCAAACTCGCTCTCGACACCGGAGAGGCAGGGAGCCTTGAAGATGCACAGCGACTCTTTCGGAGCTATCGCCTCGGCATCGTGGTCGGAGGTGACGTCGCATATTCCGCAACGTTGCAGGCAGCCGTATTGACAGCGGTAAACACAGGGCGTCGCAGTTTTTTGGGTGGGGTGCGTGTTGACGGCGCTGTCGATGTCCCCTTGCTAGTGCCCTGGGGCCGTTGCCACACGCTGAGAGAAGCCATCTTAGATCTGCAAGGGGTTATGGCCGACTGCGCTTCTGGCGTTCCGAAGATCGTGATAGGGGACGAGCTCAATTCGCCTGCCGATGCAGAGTTCGCCGTGCGTGCGACGTTTGACGGCTGGTGTGGAGGCGTTGTACCTCTGGACCAGGGCATACGTCTCCCAGAGCAGCAAGAATGCGTTCCCGCAGGAATTCTCGCCGGAGCTCTTGGAGTTTCCGAAGCGTTCCAGTTTGTGCGCGGCGATAACGCCTTGGCGGGACGACGTGATGTCGGAATGTCGCTTTGGCAGCCCGACAAGAGCATCAGCTGGCTCACCACCAGTGAGCTTGGACCTGCGATAGAACGACTGCCGGCAAGTGTTTGGCTCATTGGGCTCGGTCATCTCGGGCAAGCCTTTCTGTGGACACTTGGCCTACTGCCATACGCTTCTCCCGAAGATGTCGAACTCGTACTTCAGGATTTTGACGAACTTGTCGAGGCTAATGACAGCACCTCGCTACTCACTACGCGCACTCTCCTGGGAGAGAAAAAGACACGAGCGATGGCGGCCTGGTGTGAATCGCGTGGATTCCGCACTTCGATAGTGGAGCGTCGATTCGCAGATGACTTTAGAGTTGCCGGAGACGAACCACGAGTTGCTCTATGCGGTGTTGACAATGCTCCCACGCGAGCCGATCTCGAGGATGTTGGTTTCGAGCGCGTCATTGAAGCGGGACTGGGCGCGGGCACCCAGGAATACCTCGCGTTTCAGACTCATACCTTTCCGGCGCGCGGATCCGCAAGGGGCCGCTGGGGGACGCCGGACCATCAAGCCAATGAGGATCACGTGGCGGCCAATCCAGCATACCGCGAGCTGGCGCAACACGGACTGGATGAATGCGGAATCACTACGTTGGCGGGCCGAACGGTTGGGGCGTCATTCGTAGGAGCAACCACAGCCGCACTGGTTGTCGCCGAACTTATGAGGATGGCAGTCGGTGGAGATCAATACGAGGTAGTGGATGGAAGTTTGCGCTCTATTGAACTCCGCCAAGCAGTGATGTATCCGGATGCAGCACCTTTCAACCCAGGGACGACCTCTGCAATTCTGGCGTCTGTCTGATCACCAAACCATCGCCATTCGGTAGTCCCCAGAGGTTGGCGCGCACATTCCACCACATCCACAGGATCGGATATCACACGAGACGGTCTATCCTGCCGAATAGACTAGGCAAATTGCGCTCCTGAGTACGAAAGCCCGTGCCGTGGTTTCTCGGCGTTCCATTCTCTCTCAAATGCATCCGAATATCGATCGTGACTATACCGTCTGCGAAACCATCCTTGAAGGTTATAGCGCTGGGCTCAGACAATATATCCGCTCGGTTGAAATGGAATTCTTCTATCCCGCCGACCTTCCGTGAATCAGCGTGGACGAACAGCATTCTCTCGAATTTCGTGACGAACTTCCCGACGATGTGGAACATGTCCCAAACCGCCAGCGTTGTCCCACTCGGCATATGCGTAATGTACAGATGGTTGGCGTCATCTGAGACGGATATTTGCAACCCAAAGGCATTCTCTGTTTCAGCCGATACCGTGGTGTAAAGGGAGGAGCGACCGTTCCCGTCCACATAGCCCCATCGTTTGACTATCTCCCTTGCCGGGTGCTGCCAAACGCGTCTATCCAACGTGAACAGCGTAATCAAGTTATTCCAATTGTTACGCGTCGCCTTGACTTCTACTCGGCCTCCAATGTCTGGAATCGGTAGGTTATTCTCGGCCAACCCCAGACGTGTCTCCAACGTGTGACCAATACCGGTCGGACCCCGCCTCTCGGAAGGGACGAATCCTGCCGCCTCCAGTTCTTGCAGCCGCGCTCTAACCTCGGGTAGTCGCATTATCAGGCGCGTCTCCTACATATCACGATTATCTCAGCTTTCATCGTCTTGCCCAGTTTGCCAGGGACATTCGATGGCGAGTTCATGGACGGCATCCTTTTATTTGGGATGTTACGACGGAAGGTATCCACGTGACTAAAACCATTTAACTCGAAAAATGCAGCCGTTGCTTCCGCGGTGGGTACTATCGATCCTTTCACCGTTCGATTGCCCACAACGTAGCAAGTGTAACCGCCTGGTTTCACGACGGCAGACACGTTCTTGATCGAATTTCGATAATCAACGAAGAAGGATGTGACCTCGCTGGCTCGCTTCACGTCGAGGCGGGCGATCTCTTCAATCACATCGTCTAATTCCTTGATACCGAACGATACGTCCTCCGCCAGCCTGGACCCTCCCATCAATTCGGTATCTACGCGGTTCGCGTTCTCATAGCCGAGCCATTGGGACGATAGGCGCGAGAATTGGCCATACGCCACTGTTGTCCTGGAATCTCCATATGGCGGCGACGTCACAACTATATCGACTGACTGAGAAGCAAGCTTGTGTTGAGGTATTTCAGTCACGGAGTTAAAGCCATACACCGACGGAAGGCTGGGTTCATCATCAAGCGCATCGCACAGCGATAGAAAAGCGTTTCTGTTATCTTTCAGAATTTCAACCATGACGGAGAACACATCTGGATCGTGGGCTTTCATGCGCTCAGGCGTCATTCGCACAAGCTTAAATTCTGAGTTTTTCGTCCAAGACACCTTCCGCACAGTCAGGCTGAACGCCACTTTGAAAAAATCGGCTATGCTTTCGGAATCGATTCGTCTGATGTAATCAAGTGCTAATGCTAAATCGCGTTGCACTCGCTCGTCGAACCAGTAATCGATATTGGAGATGTCCGGGAACCCGATAAGGCCCTTGGAAGCATCGATAGCTTCGGCAACGAAACTGTTAAAGTCCTCGATCGCACCATCAAGTTGTTCGAGATCAATGGGAGTGGTTTTGGTCTTGGCAATGAGACGTGCAAGAGGGTTTAGGTCCGTTCCGGTAGATTTGAGGTTAGCCAACATCCCCTCAAGCAACGTGGTACCAGTGCCACAATACGGGTCAAACAGCGTGTCGCCGTCATTTCCATAAGATTGGATCAACCGGCGCGCCACCTGGGGAATCATCATCGCAGGATAAGGATGAATTCCGTGCGTGAATTCCTTTGTGTTCGCTGTCCGATAGTCCCAATCGGTCCCGAGTTGCTTTCGCTCTTTCAGCATCAGCTCCCTCTCCTTAGGTTGCCAATTATAGCATCCGACAGTTACAGACTTTGGGCTGCCAAAATAACTGTCGTTGATCAGCTCTCAGTGCTTCCATGGATCCAGCAGGCTTTCGCGGGCGCTTATGGTTCGCTGGTCAACTGCAGCTTCCATGTCTCCTCGTTCTCTCGCATCCACTCCTGCAGAGCTTCAGCCTCCGCCGGCCCACGCCCCGGTCCCGTCATAAGATCCAACAGGACCTGCGTAACACGAGCATATGTAATGCCGTCGGCGCTTTCCGTGCGTTCGAAGACAACTGGATCGAATGGACTAGCGATGGCGACATTCCCTCCGGTTTCTGCGGCGCGCAGCCCCAGCCGGTCTGCAGCGCTCTCAGGATCATCGGCGTAGAGCGTGACCAATCTCGGCTCAGCTACAGGCGCCAGGCGGGCCGTGACAAAAGAGCCTGTAACGGCGTAGCGGAAATCCGCCTCGCGAAGCCTGTCGAACAGGACACTGGGCCCACGCGGTTCCAGGTATGTTGTCAGTGAATTAGCCTTCGTAAAATCGTAGTCCATAGCCCATCTACGGACCAGAGTTTCCCAGTCTACGGAGCTTATGCGCCCCCTGGGACCATCCCTGGCGATAATCGCTTCTCTTTCCAGCAGGTCAGACACCCTCGATACGGTGGCCAGTGCATTTTGAGTTTCGCCGGCGAGCTCGCGAGTCCCGAAGGGAGGTCGATAATCGAGAAAGCTCCGGACTACACGTGCGGCACGATTGCCCTTGAGTGACTGAAGGGGACGGTTTTCTCTGAAGGGATTCCTGTCCTGACCCTGTGTTTCGATGAAGATCGCGGGCCTGTCGGCGGACAGCCTGAGATTTCCGGTCGAATCCGCGTAGCTTATGCCGGCCGCAATCAGCCTCTCTCTTGCCAGCGGACTGAAGAAGGGCGACAGCATCATAGGAATAGGAACGGCGATCTGCCTGTCCTGTTCGCTCAGCAATCGCGCCACTTCCCGTAACGTCTCCGCGGCAAAGCTGACACGATTGGGTTCCACGGGTGCACCCTTTATGTCAACTACTATGGACGTGGAGATTCCCTGTGGATCTCGCAGTTCCAGTATCGCGTCGATCATGCGGCTGCGGCCGATGCCCTGATCCACTCTCATCTCTTCTTCGCGATTGAGAAGTGACCAGCGCGAAGGAAGCCGGTCGCGTATGTCCCGCACAACGGCGTCTACAAGCTTTGTTTCTAAAGCTCTACTGTTCCTCATCATACGGAACATGCTATAATATGGAACATGCGCTGTCAAATCGGTCTGGGCATTCTGGCTTGGATAACGCAGAACTGCAAAGCGAATTCCCGGGATCTGTTCCATTTGCGGCGTAAATATAGGGTCTGATATGAGGACACTAGAAAAACTGAGTAAGTACAATACTGCGCTAATCGATCCGCCCTAGCCGGGTAGTGGCTATCTGGTCTTTCTCACGGAAGCGCCTGTATCCGCATTGTGGGCACCCTAGATGGTAGGAGGAGATACATATGTCAGTAAGAATCGTGCGCGGAGAGGACATACACTACGAACGCTCGCACTTGACTGCCGCTGCCACGGCATTGCTCGCAGCTGAACCGCTCATCCTCGATGCGGAGACGACCGGGCTGGGCGACGAAGCCGAGATATGCGAGATAGCCGTGATTCGGCACGACGGCAGCGTGGTGCTGGACACGCTGGTGCGGCCTACGGGCAAGATATCTGAGGATGCTACTAGGATTCACGGCATCACGGACGCCGATGTGCGCGACGCGCCTAGTATCGACGATGTCCTCGACGCAGGAGTCCGCCTGTTCTTGGCGTCACATCCGATAGCTATCTACAACGCGGACTACGACTTGCGTCTGCTGCGACAGTCGGCGGCAGCGGCGGGACAATCCGACCTCAATACTTGGGCAATGGGGCTGAGACGGGAGACCTTCTGCGTAATGGAAGCCTTTGCTGAGTGGTACGGATCTTGGAATGCGAGGCACGAGTCGTACACATGGCAGAAACTGGAGACTGCGGCGCTTCATTTCGGGCTGTCGTGGGATGGCAAGGCACATCGCGCGCTCACGGACACGCGCATGACGCTGGAGGTAGTCAAGTCTATGGCGAAGGGAAACTGACCTATAACTTCTTCACCAATTCACGGACTGGCGGGGGCTCGAAGATATCGATGCCAGCGATGAGCACGTCGATGAGTCGAGATCAGAGGGAGGTTGGACCTAGCCGATTGTGTCGGCTTCACCACGATCGGTGGCAAAATCGCCTTTTTCATACGAAATCCGAGAAGTCCGTCCCTGTTAAATCGCCGTAGAGGACTTTATTTCGACGAGATGTATCATGGAAATTTGACCGAGCGGAATGATACGCCGTCGCGCCCCTCACAGGCATCCTGACTTATATTGAGCGGGCACATCCCCCAATATCCAGTCCCGGCAGCTTGTTGCATGTGAGCAAGCTAACAGAGCGCTGGAATGCCCGCCTGCTCTTGCAACTTTCATTGGCGCAAACCCTGGTGGCGGGCAGCAAGAATGGGAAGATGATGTAGAAAGCGGCGGTTTAGAAGCGCCCTACGATGGAAATCGGCAGTACAACGCATGGCTTGATGATGAGTACTGGGGAGCCAGTCGAAGTCGGCAACTAGGACTTCAAGATAGGGTAAAAGAGGCATTCCGTATTCTTTACGGAGAACATGGCGAGGCAGTGCTACGCAACGCCGCCTGCTTCAACGTTGTGTCCTCTCGGTCACCGGATGTTCAGAAGTTGTCGAAAGAGACATGGATGGGTGGCGCTTTTTGGTGCCTCGACGTCACCGAGCATGTGTCTCCGGAAATGATTATATGCCTCGGTAATGGAAACGGACGCTCGGCCTGGAGCATATTCGCCAGCAGGTGGATGGGTGCAGGCGTCAAGGACGTTAAGCAACGGGAAATATATAACAATTTCTCCCTTAAAGTCTGTCGGATTTCTCAGGGCGCTTTGAAAGGCGCATTAGTAGTCGGCCTACCGCACCTGTCCAGAGTGCGCAGTATGGATGCGGTTCGGGATGCTGCCGTGACCCTCCGAATAAGTCCAATTTCTTGATCTATTTCTGTTATTAATTCGCGCTGTTGAGGTAACCTTATACGAGGCATTTCCAGGTCTCGCTTCGCTGCCAGCATGTCTTGCACCAAACGGTACGCCGGGATGAACAGCACGGAGTGCCTCGACTGCACGAGCCTGTAGCCTATGACGCACATCGCGTGCGTATCCTCCGGCAGAGTAGTTGTCGCGGATCATGACCAAACCTATAAATATCAACAGGACTATTGAATGTACAGCGACCTCATCTAAACGAAAGAATTTTCGTCTGAGTCAAAGAACCGCAAGCTGAGTTGGACGGACGGGCGTAAGCACGTTCCGTTCGGCCAACTCAGCCCCCATGCCTGCTGGGCATGCTGGGGGCATTCTGTCGCGCGCGCGTGTGCACGCGCGACTGGTAAGTATCGAGTTAACCCTAGTTATAGGCAGTAAAGAGAAAATACATGGCAGTGAATCTACATCTAGCTACTTCGTGACCATGGCAGCGAATCTACATCCACATGGCAGCGAATCTACATCCACATGGCAGCGAATCTACATCCACATGGCAGCGAATCTACATCTGGTTTCCTTGTGGATGTGGCAGCGAATCTATATCCAATTTAATTGCTCCACGGAAGTGGGGCGACACGATAGCCGGGGTTGCCCAATCTGTCGATACCACGTTCCAGCCCGATATAGCCATCTTCAGCCATCCCTTCGAGGGCTTCTCTCGCTCTACGCCTTTTGTCATAGAGGCTGTTGCCTCTTAGATGTTTCGCTTCCGTCGGGAAGCATAGAATGAGTTGGTCAAATGGTGTTAGGACGGGGTAGCGCTCAATCGCTGGATTACGCTCTCGAGCGGCAAGGGATCGGCGCATTTTGGTTGTCTCGCCATCCACAATACTGCCTTTGGCATTAAGGAATACTAGTCGGGCATCGTCGAACCCACGGATTGGCCGTCCTTTGCTATCCAGTATTATTTCTCCATTTTTTGATATTGCTTGCCCAGTAGAGTTGCGCGCGACGCGAGGGCGCGACGCCAATATCCGCTTGCCTTTGTGTGTGCCATACTTGTCCCAAAAATAGGCCAAACCTAGTGCAGCAGCATATTGGGGTGCGCTCCGTGCCCCGTAGCGGCGCATCGCATATCTGTCTATTAGTGCGCCATTCGAACTGCCGGGTGGCAACTTGATATAAAATTCTATAGGGCTGTCCAAGTGTGGTAGGGGCATACCGATTACGCTGATCGGACGCCAAAGGGTCGGTACTTCATATCCCGGCAGTGTTACGGGCCAGCGCATGAGATCGAGTACCTCAAGCTCCCTTATGATCTTGCCGATATCCCGTTTGGGGGTGAAATATTGCCGCTTCCCTTCTTGGCGCATATATATGCGGTCGCGCAGGTCGCGCAACGTCCAGGTGAGTTCCTTACCTCCCATGGCGCGCCGTTCATCGTGTGTTAGCTCTGTGAATATTTCAAAAAACGTGCGCATAGATATGGGAGCGCCGTGTCCCTGGACGGTAACTTTACCTCCGGCTGCCCTGTAGGTTTCGATCACATTCGTGGGAATGATGGTATCTACAGGTAGCTCGAAACTGGGCAAGAGGGGGAGTTTGGTGTTACCAAGAGGTAGTGATTCTGTATTACGTTCGGGACCGTATGAGAGAGCTCGTGCGCCCCTTAAGCTTGCTGGCAGGATACCTGTTCTCATTGTTTTTTTCGATTTGATTTGCTTGGTTCGCTCGAACCAACCCTTTATGAAGGGCACAAGGGGATGGCGTAAGGTACTGTCTTTACGTCGAGCTTCCATCCAATGGTCATGATAATTGTCGAACTCACTGGTTATGAAATTCCGTAGGGCGGCAAAGACGGCCTCGAGATGTTCATTGCTTGTGTGCTTCAGTCCTTCTTCTTGTAAATACACCATAGATTCGACTTGAAAGTCATAAACGGTGATGTTAGAGAATGTGGCACACAACGCTTCCATTCTAGCGCTGTGTTCTTCATAGGCGGAGATATCGATTTGTCTTGCTTTGATCGCGGCTGACAGAATCGTCTTGGTGGGCCATTCAGGTGGTTCGTTTTTGGTACCTAAGCTCTTCCACACTCTCTCGGCCAGCTTTGCGAAATGTTCCTCAGATAGCGCCATCTAACCACTCCTCGCTGTTTTCAGTACTGTGTTGTGAGGCTGTCTGCGTTGCATTGTTATCGCCGTAGTCCGCTATTCGACCCGTACTTTCCAACCATATACCTTGCCTGTTGGAAAGCCAAAGCGAACTGGTTGCCTCGCTGTAATTCTGCTTCGCATTCACCAGCCGATAGGCGTAAGCCGGTTCGCACTTGCAGCTCCGTGGCGGTCCGCAATCTCCCTGACAATTGCGCTTGACACTTTCGATGTTCCACATCGCCCTGACGCCACCAAGAATACCTGTCGAACCCGAGTACACCACTCCGGCGGTTTTGGGCGGATGCGCTATGAGCAGGACGGTGCAGTCATTCTCGTCGGCCCATGCTGCCCAATCCGCGAAGAACGCCCCTACCTGGGCACGGTCTATCTCACTCGCGCCATTTGCCACTCCAAGCGTGTCTATCACAAGCAGCCGTGCATCCTGCCGCTCTGCCGTCCGCCGAAGCGCCTCTCCGGTTGCGGTTAGTCCGGGCACGCCGTTGGGTTGGGCCGCGGCCCATAGGTGTCCCCGTGAGCGCATATCTGCGATCTTGAAGTTCTGGCCGTCACCGGTTTTGCCGGACTGTTCAAGCCAATACAGACGCCCCCTGATCTGCGCGGGGCTGTCCTCCCAGGTGGCATAGAGGATTGTGCTGGGCCCAAGCGGTTCAAAGCCTGCACCGTAATCGGCACCACCCGCCGGCATCTGTCCGACTTCACCCAACCACTGGCCGTCGCCACTCAGTGCCCAGGCGAGCTGCAAGGCCAGACGGGACTTTCCTACTCCGCCGTCTCCGGTGAGCATCGCAACGCAGCTCCGCGGCAGCCACTTCTCGATGAGCCAGCCCTGCCAGTAGTGAGTCGGTATTCCGTCCTCAAGCTCGATGTCCGTGCTCTGCCGGGCCTGCTGGAGCGCATAGCGCACAGCATCGAGGTCAGCCGCGAGAGGCTGCTGGTCGTTCAGCAGAGTTTCGTTGATCCTTGCGGCTGCCGTTCTGCCGGCATCAACTACAGCGCTGCCGTGTCCCCCGACTTCGACGAGCGTACTGAAACTGGCCGCGGCGGCATCCCAATCTATCTCTCCCGAAGCTGTGAGAGCTGCGACCAGCTCGTGCGCCGCACGCTGGCTCGCGGTCGGCTCAATCTCTATCGGGGTCGCGGGCAGGTGGCCGTTGTCGTGCGTCGTCATTGTCGTCTCCGTCCTTACTTCAGAAGCGTCGAGGCATACCGAAGGGCTTCGAACTCTATCATTCCCTCTGTTTGGAGTTCCTGGGCGAACTGTTGCAGTTCAACCATGTTAATCGGTGGAAGTGAAGCCTCGCGAGCTGCGTCAGCCGCGTCCTTACCGATGTCCACCCCCATCACGTCGATGTTCTGTCCTGCGAGCTTTCGAGCCTGAGTGAACGCCCTGACAGCATCCAGGCCCGGGCGCCTGCCGTGCTCGTCTTCTGTGTCCATATCCGGCCAGATCGTTACCGAGCTGAACATTGAGAGTGCGACCCGCCAGGCAGTCGCAGGTCGGGGAGTCGTGAGCGTGGCGATAACGGGGTCGGGTTCCCTTGCGGCAAGTGCCAGGGCGTCAGCAGCTCCCTCGCAGACGATTGCGCTGTCCCCCGTGACGTCTCCTATGGCCCAGATCGCAAGCCTGGCGTTGCCGAACTTGGGCTTGTCCACGCGGCGGCCTTGGGAGTTCTCATAGTCTGCCCTCTCACCTTCGGCATCGATGCACACGAGCTGCACCGCGGTAGGTGGCGGGGTCTCCGGATACGCAGTTCGCCAGGCCGAGACCGGCGCAAGTGGAAACGCAATCGCGCCTGCGCCGGAGTGCGATCTGCGAAACAATGATGCATCGGCGGGAATCCAGCGCAGTGAGGGCGGAAGTGGCAGCTCGGGTCGCCAGAGGTTGCGTTTAGCCATCCAGCGACGAATCGGGTGGTCATGAGCGTCCGCAATGGGCAGTATTTGGCTGCGTATCCAGCGCAGGGCATCCTTTCCACGCCGCTCATGTGTCATGGTAGTGTTACCCCTGTTTGCGGGGCTGTACGGCGATTGTGCGGCGACGGCTTTTCTGGAAACAGAGCCGTAAGCGCCGACTCTGCCTCGTCCGGACAGACTGGACAGAAAACCTTGAGTTTCGAGCCAGGCGAGTGCGCCCGCCTTGTCGAGGCGTTCTTCGCGCATCACGAGCGCCAGCACTCCGCCGCCCTCTCCGGCCTCAAAATCGCTCCAGGTGCCGGTGTCGAGTTTCAGTCGGAACGAGCCCTTGCGTCCCCAGCGCCACTCGCGGGCTGACCGGCTGGACGGCTCACCGAGAAGGCGTTCAGCCACCGCGGGAGCGAAGCTGATGAAGTCGTCCTGCGGGGCCGGAGCGTCTGTGGAGTGCAGCCTTGAGGTCATCTGTCAGCTCGCTCTCACAGCCTGCTTACGTCGGGGAGCTGCGCCATCTGCCTGTCGAGTGTGAGCGTCAGCAGACCCGCGTGCGAGTAGCTGTCCGCGATGAGCCGGCCGAAGAGACCGGGACCGCTCGACGCGCGCAGCGCTTGGATCACAGACTGGCCGTTCAGTGGGGCTACTATGCCGCTTGTCAGCACGTCATCCAGAGCTGCTCGGGCGTCATGCGAGGATATGCCGTAATGGTGCTGCAACACGATATAGGCTTCTCCGATTACCTGATTCGAGGCGAATACCTCTGCGACCTGCTCTTCGATCAGGGCGCGAAGCTCGGTCACGCAGTGCTGAAAGTCAGGCTCCGGCTCTGCGGTGGCAAGCCTTACCAGGACCGATGTATCAATCCCGTAGAGCTGGGTCATAGGGTTGCTCTCTGAATGTGCGGACGTCGAACGGCGGGTGGCCTTCGGGTATCTTGTCGCGCAGGGTGCCCAGGCGCGAGTAATCGATGCGTCGTGGACGCAGCAGGTATCCGTCAGGACCTTCGGAGATTTCCAGGCGGTCGCCTGGGCCTACGCCCATTGAGTTCAGGACGTGAGCTGGGAAGGTTACCTGGCGCTTGGATGTGATCTTGACTAGCATGGCGTAACTCCTTACGGGCATCCTAGAGTTGGTAAGGCGTCTTGTCAATGCTCGCGGCTCTGTGGCTTGATGGCCAGATTCGAAATCAATCACCGGCGTAGTTTCGTCCGAAAACAGCGGTTGGTCGTTTACCAGAACTTCCACCAGCGCTGCCCGGTCTGCCCAGCTGCCGGCAGCATCAGCGTGATACGGTCCACCGTCGAGTGAACTTCTTCGAGGCGTTTCGTCAGTTCCTGGTTTAGGGAATCCGACATCCCCTGCCGCTCTCGCTGCTGCTGGATAAGCGCCTCCAGCCCACGGTTTATCTCCTCTAAGCCTTTGATTCGCTCCTGGGCCGCTGCCAGCAGTACTTCAGGCGCTACTCGTCGCCCATCGTTGGCTTCATCAGGAATCTTAATCTCTGAGCGTCCAATGGCGTGCTCTATCGTGCGCCTCAGCCAGTCTGCCTTCTCAAGCTCATCCCGGGCGAAAGCTTCTTCCATCCGCCGTTCCCAATCGACCGTGATGTACACCACTACGCGTTGTGATCGACGATTGTCCTGTTGTTCGGTCATGTTCACGGCCTCCTGCCTGTTGCGCACTGAATACACACTGCACCAGCCTTCAGTAAGCACGATACTACATTGCGTCAGCACAAGCCTTGCATTGCAGGCGCACTGGCCTCGCATTCCTCCAGCACTATGCTGCATTGTAGCCGCACAGGTGTCGCACAGCAAGCGCACATGGCATGTGTCGGACACGCTTTTCATTATGCAATTCAGATGGTGTATTCTATTCGCAAGGAGGACATGAGATCTGATGCAACTTAGTGATGGCGTAGACAGGGAAACCGAATGGCTTCTGCAGCGGCGAGCAGCCGGGATGAGCCAGCAGACGATCGCAGATCTCATTGGTTCGACCCAGGAGACGGTCTCTAGGAACCTCAAGGCGGTGGATGGTGGGGGTCAAATGTCGCGGGATGTTCGCCGCAAAATCCGTTGGCGTCTTTCAAGGCTTGAGGCGGAGGCGGAGGCGAAACGGCGGGCGGAGGTGGACCGAGAGAATGCGAGGCTGGAGGATGAGGCGAACCGAGAGAAAAGAAGGCTGAAGGAGGAAGCGAACCGCGCTCGGCTTCAGAGCGCCAAACGGAAGTGGGATGGTTTCAAGGAGGCTCTGAGAAAGCTTGAGCGGGAGAGATATACGCAGCTACGTATGGTGAACGAGCGCTTGACCCAGCGCGGGATTGACGTTGACTCGAAGATTCACGGCGACGGCTTGAGGTTCGCTCGCACCCTGGAGCCGTTCCATCATCTCGATGAGGGCGCTGAGCTGGTGGCGTTCAGTCCTGAAGACCACCCGTTCTCGTCTGGCCAGACAGCCGGCGAACTTCGCAAGGATGTGTCGTATCGGCTGCGGATGCAGAAAAAAGCAGTGCCAGACGACGCGATCTGGCCGCCTATGATCGGACGGAGACGGTCAGACCTGATCACCCGTCAGCCCGATCCTGATGAGCGGTGGTTCTGGGGGCGTCATTCCGACCTAATAGCGCGGTGGCGAGACTTGCGCTCGTTCACGCCAACGTGGCGGAGGGCTGGCCGACTCCCACGGTTTCCATCAGATATAGACGTCTCATGGCTCGAAGAAATTATTAGGATCGAACGGCAGATTATCGATGCGGGGCTCACGTTTGAGGACTCAATTCTGGGCTGGCGAGACGCCTGGGCGGTTGAGGCCGAGGTCTCCGAGGAGGCATTGCTTCAGCACCTGCACAGACGTGCTCTGGTCCGGCAGGTTCTGAGCGCGTCTGTTGTGATCGTCGCGGGCATCGTCGCGGGCATCGTCAGAGGCATCGTCAGAGTGGTTGTTGACCATCCCAGGCCGGTGATGGCCGTCGCTGCCTGTATCGCGATATTCCTGCTCCGGGACATCATCGCTGAAATTGCACTGTGGCTGTGGAGCGGCGGAGTGGCTTTCCTAGGGGGAGTCGCGGGAAAAATCGGAGATATCATCGATGCCATTGCCCGGAGCATCGACAATACCAAGCGAACAATAGGTGAAGGCTATGACGCAACTGCTGCCTTTGTTAAGTCGGCCCACTTTTTGGTATTCGTGATAATAATTTTCAGCTCACTGACACTCTTCTCCCTCTATTCGAGTCAGTCTCAGCGGGTCTGGACAAATATTATTGCGATCTTGAGTATCACCGTCATACTCGTCGCGCTGTTCATCGCGCTAATCCGCCACACCCCCCAACATTCAAAAGTTTTCGGCTTTTAGTAGCGGCATATGCCCAGCCTCGAGACGCCATGGGTCAAGCCAGACTCTCCCGGCAACACCACCTGCCTCGATTTGCTGCATGCTGGACACCCGCAAGGGTAAGGGCTCGCCACCGTCTCTTGATGCGTGTGCCGCAAGTCGCGATGCGCCTTCCGGCTTCTCGAAGACGAACAGAACACTGGGGGACTCGGGTGCTATGTCATCCTTTGTGTCAGGCGACCCGAAATAATTGCGGTATTTCGCAATTTTCTCGGCCATAGACGCCGGAGATATTGCGCGGCGCTCCATTTCAAGGAAGATTGGAAGCCGCTTCCCCGGGCGCTGCAGCAGAATGGTTGCGTCCGGCCTGATTGCGCGCCAAATGGCGCGATGGCGACGGCTGCGTCGTGTTCCGTGCTTGAACCGTCTCTCCCACCGGTGCGGTGGCAGAAGCTGCTCAATAGTCCAGCCTTGCCTGCTGTCGTACGCTTCGACCAGAAGTGCAGCAAATTTGTAGATGCTGTCTGTGTGGCTGCGCTCCTTCAGCAGCGTCCGTGCCTTGCTGCCCTGCACCAGAAAGTTCTCGATGCGGAACGTCTCGTCGCCGGCGGGGTTCGGTTCGATCGACCAATGCTTCGTCAGGTGGTGTGGGTTGCTGCGGTCCACACGCGCCAGATGCCGAAGCCCCGCGGCACTGAGGCACAACCTCGGCTCGTTCCTGTAACGCTGGGCTGGAGTGCGGCCGATGCGTAGATGATGGACAAATCCGAGTTTCGACAACTGCCCGGCAGCTCGTCGCGCATGCCCCTCGCTGATGCCCATCATGGTCCGTAGCTGCGACGCTCGAACAGCTGGCCAGTCGAACAGCAGACGCATCATCCGCCGCTCCGGTACGGTCATGCGAACCGAAATCAAGTCTCCATCGTCGCCAAGTGCCTCCGTCGGTATCCTGATACGTTCGGAGCGCGGCCTCACCACCGGAGGCATTTCAACTCTCGGTATTCGCATCAGATTATTCAGCGTTGTCGTCGTATCATCTGTGATGCTGTGCCAGGTCTGATGCCCGATAGGCGCATCGATGATGTCCTGTTCAAAAGCGACAAAAATGCGTAGCCCGCACCCGTTCATCAGCGATTGCACTCGCTGGAACTCTACCTGCCCCGGAACCAGAACTAGAACGGTGTGCAACTCGTCTCGGCGACGCATGCTGCGTATGGTTCCAAACCGGCTTGCTATCGCGCGACCAGAGTGAGTAGTGCCGATACGCATCAGTCCTGCTGCGCGTCCAGCCGTCAGTTGAAACGCCGCCTCGAGTGGGCCTTCACGATACCAGCGCCAGGCAACGATTTCAGAGCTCGTGGCTGCAAGCTCGTGCGTGACTCGATACACGGAAGCGACAACATCCATCCGCGCCAGATGCCGCTGTTGCCATCTCTCCGTGATCGGATAAGCCCTGATGAGATCATCGGGACTTTGCTCGGTCATATTGGCGAGCCAGTTGATGCCCGCCGGTGTCAGATACCATCGTCGGGTGCTAGACGTGCTAGAACGTGAGTGCCGTACCGCTCCAACATGTCCGGACCGCTGCATGCGGCGTAGGGCGTCGAGTGTCGTCCTAGGCGCTTTGTTCGCAACTGCTGCCAGCTCCGCGGCATCCAAAAATGGCATCGTAGCCAATGTCGAAAGTAGTGTTTTGCTGGTCAGTATTTTTTCAAGGTAGGTGGCCATGGTTCACTAACTCCAGTCAGATGTTGAGCGTAACCGGCCATCAGAGGCCACAACTGTGCAAAATGCATACACAAGTCAGCCTGATATAGAAAAGGCTCAAGACAAAACTAAAAATAATACGGTCAGGCGCGTCGAGCGCAAAAGGCTTAGAGCACATTATAGACGGCTAAACCGTATGTGACAATCCCTTGTATCGCGGCGTCCGAGCCACCTGTTGTTTTTGCGCGGACGCATGGCGGCAATATGCAGAGCTGTACGTAAACACGCGTAACCACTGGCGTAACCACTGGTGTAATCAGACGGGTTTGTGCTGCAGTTGTGCCTAGGCCGTCAGAACCCGAAGCGAGCCTCATCCAGGCGATGCGGTTCTATACCGCAAAACCTGACCAGTAGCGCTGGTGGGACCCGTCTATGCGGGTAGGATTCGGTGCCGCGGTAGCTCCGAAAGTCGCTCGGAATCGCCTCGAAACATCGGTGAAAGCGACACCGTCGATCACGCGCTCACCCGGATCTACACCGCATCGCGCGGCCCAGACGCTCCAAAGTTGCCGGCTGGTGAGACGTCCGGTTCTCGTCACCCGCACGGAGTCCCTGAGAAAGGCATCGAACGCAGCGATGTCGTCGCCCGGGGCCTGTTCTTCTCCTTCTGCACCACCGCTGGCGACGGGAGACAGACCGAAGTAGATGGGGCGCTTTTCCGCGATGAACCCATCGTCCAGATCTGCCTTGTTCATATACGCCAGGGTCACGGGCAGATCAGGGGTATTTGGAGCTGGCCGGCCCTTGCCCTTCCTTTCGGCAGTGTGCTGGTACTTCACGACGTCCGTGAGTTCCTTGAAGAAAGGAACGGGTGGAAACGCCAGTGCGACCTCACCAGCAGCGAACGGCTTAGTGGAGATGTTCAAGACCATGTCCTCTGTGTCAAACGGCAGCGAGGACACCACTTCCTTGTTGGAATAGAAATCCTTCATCGGCGGAGCTTCGCCAAGCAACTCGAACTTACTAGTGTTTTTCGTTTCGCCGACCTTAACGATCCGCACATCAATTCGCATAGTTTACCTCCTCGGGGCCTGCGCCCCTACTCTGTACGCACAAATGGCGTTTGTAGATGCACCTTATATGGACATTAAATGGTGAAATTCTTGCAAACAAGTACAGTGGTGCGAGAATAGGTATCAATTTTTAGTTACGCGCCCGGCAGAACGCGCTGCCCTCAGCCCCTTGCGCGAGCATTTCCGACAGGGGACGTTCCAGATGTACGCTGCGGCTCTGTGCCCTCGTCAACGCTTGCGTTTACGCAAATGTTGACGTAAACGGTTACGAGGACATCGGGCGTATACATCCGTCGTCTGAGCGTAAGCACTCGTGGTGAACAAGGAATCCGTCAGCGTAAACAATTTCCTTCGGCTCTGCCTCGGCAAGCCCGAGCCGGTGCCGTTCGCGCAAGACGCCACTTTTTTATGTAGCGTAAACAACTAGTGGCACGTTGTATTGCCGGCCCTGGGCGGGACGTAAACATCTTGCGTAAACACCTATTTCGGCGCAATTCTAAATGCGTTATAATTACTATTATCACGCATTTAGGTGAGGCGCATCATGACACTCCAGACACAGCAACCGACGCCGGAACATTCTCCGGCCGTTCTCACTGATGAACAGCGCCGGCGAGTGGCAGATGCCCTCGAGAACGCTCAGTCCGAGAACACCCGCAGAAACTATGCCGGCCAGTACCGCAAGTTCAGTGCATGGTGTGAACGCGAAAAGCAGTCAGCGCTGCCGGCTCAGCCGGAGGTAATTGCTGCCTATGCCGCGGAGCTTGCCGAAGATGGCAAGAGCATGTCCACGATCCGACTTGCGGTCGCAGCCATCGTGGACGCACACAGGAACGTGGGCATGGAATCTCCACAGACTACCGGCGTCACCGAAACCCTGCGGGGCCTGTCAAGACAAGTTGGCATCTCCCAGAAGCAGGCGAGACCGCTGGACGCTGATGCTCTGGCCGCAATCAGGGCCACCGCGCTCAATCCGCGAAAGTCGAGGGGCGGCTCGCTTGAGATGGAAGAAACCGCCCTCTGCCGCGGCCGGCTGGATATTGCCCTTGCGTCGGTCATGTCTGACGCAGGTCTGCGCATCTCGGAAGCTGCAAGTCTCCAGTGGCGCGACGTGACAGATGCCGAGGACGGTGCAGGCCTGGTGTACATCGAGCGATCGAAGACCGACCAGGCGGGTGAGGGCGCCTACGTCGTTGTCACTCCCGACACACTGTCGGCTTTGAATCTGCTGCGGGAGGATTCCGAGATCTGGGCCGATGAAAGCTTGGTATTCGAGCTGTCGATGTCGCAGATAAGTCGGCGCGTGGATAGCATGGCGAGAGCCGCGGGACTGGGTGAGGGATATTCGGGGCACTCCGGTCGCGTGGGCCTGGCTATCAGGATGACTCGCAGGGGAGCTCCACTGCAGGCGGTGCAGACTCACGGCCGCTGGAAGTCGCCGTCGATGCCCGCAAGGTACACGCGGAGCGAGAAGGCGCTTGAGGCGCTTGAGTGGCTCGTCTGATGCATGAAACTAGATTCAGAAACTCTCCGTGCTTAACTAACTCGCCAGTCTTGCCGCTTCGAAGCGCTCGACCAAATCGGAAGCTCGTCGATCAAGCCATCCCGGTGCATGCACTTCAAAGGCATCGAGGAAGTCCTCGGTCAGTTCATCCTGAAGGAAGAGCAGATCCGCTATCTCCGTCGAATCCAAATTGTCTAGGCTTAGGCTGACCGTCCTGCTGGCTATGTCCAGACACCACCGCTGTTGCATCGGGCCACACGCGGCTTCCGCAAGACGAACAAACTCACTGAGGAGAGTTTCGGAGAGGAAATCATCAGCGTTTGGCCGAGATGCGGCGAACAATAGCGCTGGTAGAGGTAAACGTTGTGGATCACACAACACAACACCTGAGTCGCAGCAGACGCGACGGACGGTCTCGTTAGTCGGTTCCGAAGACACGAGCAGTGGCCACCATCTCGCATTCGCGGTCTGCTCAGGAAACTCGGAGGCGGCTGCCCGGTAGAAGTCAAAGCATTTTAAGTCGAACACGGCAACGTCAGACTTGTCGAGCATGGAACGGGCCTTGCTCTCGATCCATGCCCCGATTTCAGATCCTTGACCCGCTCCGTCGATCTCGTGATGGGCCCCAGATTTTGAACCTCGACCGAACAGCCCTAAGACTCCGGCATGCTGTCGCCTTGTGAAGCCGGGGCGCCATAAAAGCTGCGAGACTGCTCGTTCCCATGCTCGGCCACCTACCGGGGAGTGCTCCGGGCTGCAATGGCGCGTAAGCAGGAAAGCGTCCAGCGCCATTTGTGCGATGGTTCGGTCACTGATGTGCCAGGCTGTGACTATCATACGATTTAGGCCAACAAGTCGAGCACGTCGCTCGCAGGCTCATCCTCCCCTGTCACTGGTGATGCTGTGTTGTAGCCGATTCCCGCAAAATGACCGTGTGCAAACGTTCCATCGATGAGTCCTTTCTGCGCTTCTGCCCCCGCCTGTAAGAGCTCGTTAGCGTGGTGGAGCAAGATACCCGGGCGCCCTTCCGAGACCTGGCGTAGGACAGTGAGGGCGTCGCGCTCAAACGGAACTGTCTCTCCAACAGTCGAGTCGTCAATGCGGTGGGCGTCGAGCCACGCATGCAGCAACGCCTCAACCTGGTCGTCATCCCTAATTCCACGAAGCACGACGACTGCGGCTTGGTTACTTGGAGTGTCTTCGAAGCTCGGTAGTCGATGCTCTTCCCAAAAAGTTTCGAGTTCTCTTGCCGCGGTCGCATGGAATGTGAAGGTCATGTGGAGCATCGACGCGTAGGGTTCAGTCTCCATCAGGTCACGGACTCGCCCGATCTCGCGGCGGCGTCTGGCTCGCGAAAGCGTTTTGTTGGTTGCGAGATCCTCAAGCTGGTCAATCATCAGAAAGAACTTGCGAACACCCGCGGCGGCGAGTGCGATCATAGCAAAATCTAAGTATTGGAGCCCGCTGCGGATCTGACTCGCATTCGAGACCGTGCCAAGAAAGCCCGGCATCTTGTCGGGTTCTTCTGCGAAGACACGGAGCAGATCAGGGCGCAATGCTTGTGATGTGGGCGCGATCTTCAGCCGTGTTTCGACCAACTTCGCTTTCACGTTTGCAGGTGCGTCATTACCGATCTCTTCACAGATTATCTGTCGCGCACGTAGCAGAGGCGCATTAGCGTCTCCTACCATTCCGACTACCGCGTTGAACAGCACCGGATAAAGGCCTGTTCGGGTCATCGTGTTCAGCTCGGAGAAACCCGCCGCAATTGGGACAATTCGCTTATTACGCATGCCTGTAGCGGCTTGGACCTGTTCCCCAAAGTCAGTGTTTATCTTGCGG